>NZ_JBEORS010000002.1:486782-510931 GCF_040302405.1 Streptomyces sp. NPDC126503 | reverse complement strand
AACCTCGACCATCCGAAGATGGACGGGGTATCAACTAATCTGGCGTTGATTTTTGGCACGCTGTTGAGTTCTCAAGGTGCGGACGCTTCCTTCGTACCGACCCTCTCGGGCTTTCCTCCGGGCGCTTCCTTCGTTTCCGACTCTATCAGATCTTTCCGATCCGATTTCCTCGGTGCTTTCCGGTCCCTTTCGCTTTCGCTCCGGGCCCTTCCGGCGTTTCCGACTCTATCAGATCCTTTCGGCGTCCGATTCCCCGTCAGAAGGGGTTGTCTTTCCGGCTGTTGGGCCGTTCCGACGAGTGAGACTTTAGCGGATTCCCGGCCCCCGACGCTAATCGGCGGCTCCCGTCCAAACTTCGAACGCGGATTCCTCATTTCGCAAAAACGCGCGGAGGACATGACGGCGCGACAAAGCGGCCGGATGCTTCCGAGGATCTTGCGGGATGGCTGTCCGGGGCCGACCGGAGTCGGTGCTCACGTCGGACAACCCGGAGAACACTACGGAGGGGGAAACCCCGTGTCAACCCCGGCCCGGGGAGTACTCTGCCCGTATGACCACGCATGCGCACGCCACCCAGTGGTGGGCCGCCTGACCGGCGGCCCGAGCTGACGCATGCATCAAGACGGCCGCCGCCTCGGCGGCCGTTCGCGTATCTCCCTCCGGGAGCCGGGGCCGTCGGGCCGGCGGCCGTGGACCGAGAGGGAGAAGGAACGCGATGAAGAGGATCTTCAGCGGGGTCAAGCCGACCGGGCATCTGACTCTGGGCAACTACCTCGGGGCCGTACGGCGGTGGGTCGAGGTCGACCAGCACCGGTCCGAGGCGCTGTTCAGCGTCGTGGACCTGCACGCGCTGACCGTGGAGCACGATCCGGGGCGGGTGACCCGGCTGAGCCGGCAGGCGGCGACGCTGCTCCTGGCGGCGGGGCTCGATCCACGGTTGTGCACGCTGTTCGTCCAGAGTCACGTGGACGAGCACGCCCGGCTCTCCTACCTCCTGGAGTGCACGGCCACCGACGGCGAGCTGCGGCGCATGATCCAGTACAAGGAGAAGAGCGTGCGCGCCCGGGAGTCCGGGGAAGGGGTGCGGCTGTCGCTGCTGACCTACCCGGTGCTCATGGCCGCGGACATCCTGGCGTACGGGACCGACGAGGTGCCGGTCGGTGAGGACCAGCGGCAGCACGTGGAGCTCACCCGGGACCTGGCGGTGCGGTTCAACCAGCGGTACGGGCGGACGTTCACGGTGCCGCGGGCGACGCAGCCGGAGGTGGCGGCCAGGGTCATGGACCTGCAGGACCCCACGACGAAGATGGGGAAGTCGCACGCCGAGGGGGCGGGGATCGTCCATCTCCTGGACGACGCCGAGACCGTACGGCGGAAGATCATGCGGGCGGTGACGGACAGCGGGCGGGAGGTCGTGTACGACCGGGAGAGCCGGCCGGGAGTCGCGAACCTGCTCGACGTGCTGGCCGCCGCCACGGACGGGGACCCGGAGGCGCTGGCCGGCGGGTACGCGTCGTACGGGGCCCTGAAGAAGGACACGGCGGACGCGGTGGTCGAGCTTCTGCGGCCCGTACGGGAACGGCACGCCGAACTCGCCGCGGACCCCGGCTACGTCCACGGGGTGCTCCGGGACGGGGCCGAACGGGCCCGCGGGATGGCCCGGCCGCTGGTGGACCGGGCCTATCGGGCGATCGGGTTGCTGCCCGCCGGGTGACGGAAGGCCGCGCGGTAGTCGCGCGGGCTGGTGGCGAGGTGCGAGGCGAAGTGCTGGCGCATCGTGACCTCGCTGCCGAAGCCCGCGCGGCGGGCCACCTCGGGGAGGGGGAGGTCGGTGCGTTCGAGGAGCTTCTGGGCGGCGGCGACGCGCCGGGTGATGAGCCAGCGCAGGGGCGTGGTCCCGGTGGTCGCCCGGAAGTGGCGGGCGAAGGAGCGGGGGGACATGCCGGCGAGCGCCGCGAGGCTCGCGACGGTGTGGGGCTGGTCGAGACGGGCCAGGACGTGGGCGCGGACGGCGGCGAGGGTGTCCTCGTCGCGGTCCGCGCGCGGAGTCGGGCGCTCGATGAACTGGGCCTGGGTGCCGGTGCGGAAGGGGGCCGTGACCATGGAGCGGGCGATGGTGGCGGCGGCCTCCGCGCCGTGGGCCGTACGGACGAGGTGGAGGCACAGGTCGATCCCGGCGGCGGTCCCGGCCGAGGTCCAGATGCCGGAGTCCTCCACGTGGAGCGCCTCGGGCTCGACCCGGATCCGCGGGTGGCGGGCGGCGAGCAGCGGGGCCAGGTGCCAGTGGGTGACCGCGCGGCGGCCGTCCAGGAGGCCGGCGCGGGCGAGGACGAAGGCGCCCGCGCAGAGGGAGGCGACCGGGATGCCACGGGCGTGGGCGCGGCGCAGGGCGTCGAGGACCGGGGCGGGGACGTCGGCGTCCGGGTCCTCGACACCCGGGACGAGGACGAGGTCGGTGGAGGTGAGGCCGTCCAGCCAGGTGAGGGGGCGGTCCGGGGTGAGGCTCAGACCGCCGCGCAGCGGGATGGGGGCTGCGGGGTCGGTGGCGACCCGGCGCAGTTCGAAGGGCGGGACGCCGCGCTTGGCGCGGTCGGTGCCCCAGACCTCGGTGACGACGGAGACGTCGAAGGCGCGGATGCCGGGGAAGGAGAGGAGGGCGATGCGCTGCGGGGCTCCCATGTCGGCAGTAAACCATCGATCGTCGGCTTTTTTCCCTCTGGGGCGGCCGGGTCGCCGGGGTCAGGATCGGGGCATGGAGATCAAGGAAAACGCGGCGCTGGTGGTCGTCGACGTGCAGAAGGGGTTCGAGCACGCCTCCTGGGGGCGGCGGGACAACCCGGACGCGGAGCGGAACATCGCGGCGCTGATCGACGCGTGGCAGGGGACGGGCCGGCCGGTGGTGTTCGTACGGCACGACTCGCGGCAGGAGGGCTCGCCGCTGGAGCCGGGGACGGAGGGGAACGCCTTCAAGGAGGTGGTGGAGGAGCGCCGGGGGAAGGGTCCCGGGCCGGAGCTGCTGGTCACCAAGAGCGTGAACTCGGCCTTCTACGGCGAGCCGGATCTGGACGCCTGGCTGTCGGGCCAGGGGGTCCGGCAGCTGGTGATCGCCGGGATCCAGACGAACATGTGCAACGAGACGACGGCCCGGATGGGCGGGAACCTGGGGTACGAGGTGCTGTTCGCGCTGGACGCGATGCACACCTTCGACTTGGAGGGCCCCTTCGGGTGGCGGCGGACGGCGGAGGAGCTGACCCGGGCGACGGCGGTCTCGCTGCACGGCGGAGGGTTCGCCCGGGTCGTGACCACCCAGGACGTGGTGGAGGCGGCCGGCGCCGCGTAGGGCGGCCGGCCCCTCGGTCAGCTGTTGCCGGAGGCCAGCTCGCGGCTGCGGTCGCGGGCGGCTTCGAGGGCGGCGATGAGGGCGGCCCGCACCCCGTGGTTCTCCAGCTCGCGGATGGCGCTGATGGTGGTGCCGGCCGGGGAGGTGACGGCCTCGCGGAGCTTCACCGGGTGTTCGCCGCTGTCGCGGAGCATCACGGCGGCGCCGATGGCGGCCTGGACGATGAGGTCGTGGGCCTGGGCGCGGGGCAGGCCGAGGAGGATGCCCGCGTCGGTCATGGCCTCGACGAGGAAGTAGAAGTAGGCCGGGCCGGAGCCGGAGAGGGCCGTCGCGGCGTCCTGCTGCGACTCGGGGACGCGCAGGGTCTTGCCGACGCCGCCGAAGATCTCCTCGGTGTGGGCGAGGTGCGCGGGGGTGGCGTGGCTGCCGCCCGAGATCACCGACATGCCCTCGTCCACGAGGACCGGGGTGTTGGGCATGACGCGGACCACGGGGGTGCCGGCGGTGAGGCGGTCCTCGATGAACGAGGTGGGGATGCCGGCGGCGGCGCTGATGACGAGGCGGTCGGCGGCGACGTGGGGGGCCAGCTCGTCCAGGAGGCGGCCCATGTCCTGGGGCTTGACGGCCAGGATGAGGGTGTCGGCGCGCTTGGCGGCCTCGGCGTTGGTGACGGTCTCGACGCCGTAGCGGGTGCGGAGCTCCTCGGCGCGCTCGGCGCGGCGGGCGGTGACCAGCAGGTCGGCGGGGCGCCAGCCGGCGCGGATCATGCCGCTGAGGAGCGCCTCGCCGATCTTGCCGGTGCCGAGGACTGCGACGGTCTGGGTCATGGGTCTTTCACCTCGCCGGAGGGGGCCTAACGCCGGTCCACGCGGGTGGAGGGGAACGCGCACCCGCGCGCCCATCCTTGCACCGGTGGCGGACGCGGCGCGTGGGGTGTCCGAGGGGCGGGCAGCCGGGGCGGCGGGGAGCCCCGCCGAAGCTCGGGGGCTACTTCCGCCTGGGCTTCTTGCGGGCGGCCGGGTTGCCGGTGCGGGTGCCGCGCCGCTTCTCGTGGCGGGCGCGGGCCGTCTCGTACTCGGCGCGCCGCAGCTTCTCGCCCGGCGCCTCGGTGAAGCAGCGGAAGAAGTAGGCGAGGAGGGAGCCGACGAAGCCGATCATCTTCAGGCTGCGCAGGGAGTCCTCACGGGCCGGGTCGGCGGGACGGCGGCCGAAGCCCTCCCAGGTCTTGCGGAAGGCGACGGCGCTGCAGACGGCGAACATGACGACGACCAGCGCGTTGACGAAGCCGCCCACGGCCGCGATCTCCAGGCCCTGGTAGGCGAAACGGAGCACGAGGCAGCCCGCGGCGGCGGCGAGCAGCGCGCCGGCGGCCAGGGCGGCCCGGCGCAGCGCGTAGTGGCCGCTGTGGTCGACCCAGGTCGTACCGAAGAAACGGATCTCCTCGGGCCGGGGCCCGGCGGGAGCGCTCGGGCCGCCCTCCCCGGGAGGGGTGGCGGGGCCGGTCGGGTCGGTACGGTCGTCGTCGCTCACGGGGACGATTATCCCCGTGAGCGGTGGCGGGGGCGGTCAGCCGCAGCGCGGGGCGACGTAGCCGTCGCTGCCGGTCCGCACGTAGGCGTCGGAGACGTACTCGCCGTCGGCGATGTTGTCCCAGACGTTCGTCGTGCCGTACGGGCCGGTGACCCACTCCCCCGGGCGCTGGCAGTAGATCGGCACCGACGCTCCGTACGGCAGGGTCCGCACGAGCCGGTACGTGGTCCCCGGGCCGCTGCGCACGTTCACCCGGTGGCCCGGCGCCACCGGGTAGCGGGTGACCGCGAGCGCGGCGGCGGTGGCGGGTTCCGCGTCCCCGGCGGGCGCGGCGGTGGACGGTGACGTCTCGTCAATGGACATGGTGAATTCCCCCGTTCGAACGACGCGCGCAGGCTACCAAGCCCTGGCGGGAATCGAAGGGGCGTCCACTAGGCTCCGAGCGTCGTGCGCGCGCACGAATTTCACGGGGGAAACACGAGGTGGGGCTATGCCACCGTTGCGCAGCACCGGCGCCGGCCGGGAGGCGGAGGAGCCGCGGTACGCGGGGGAGTACCGTCTGGAGGCGCCGCTCGGGTCCGGGGGCATGGGCGTCGTCCATCTGGCCCGCTCGGCGTCCGGGCTGAGGCTCGCGGTCAAGGTCGTGCACGAGACGTACGCCTCGGACCCGGAGTTCCGGGCCCGCTTCCGGCAGGAGGTCGCCGCCGCCCGCCGGGTCAGCGGGGCCTTCACCGCGCCCGTCGTCGACGCCGACCCGGACGCCGCGCGGCCCTGGATGGCCACCCTCTACGTGCCCGGCCCGACGCTGGCCGAGCAGGTCCGGCGGAACGGACCGCTGTCCCCGGCCGAGCTGCGGCGGCTGACCGCCGGGCTGGCGGAGGCGCTCCGCGACATCCACCGGGCGGGCGTGGTCCACCGCGACCTCAAACCGGGCAACGTGCTGCTCACCGACACGGGCCCCAAGGTTATCGACTTCGGCATCTCCCGCCCCGTCGACAGCGACCTGCGGACCGAGACGGGCAAGCTGATCGGCTCGCCGCCCTACATGGCGCCCGAGCAGTTCCAGCGCCCCCGGCAGGTGGGTCCGGCCGCCGACGTCTTCGCGCTCGGCTCGGTCCTGGTGCACGCCGCGACCGGCCGCGGGCCCTTCGACTCGGACAGCCCGTACATCGTGGCGTACCAGGTCGTGCACGACGAGCCGGACCTGACCGGCGTGCCCGCCGACCTCGCCCCGCTGGTCGCCCGCTGCCTGGCCAAGGACCCGGCGGAGCGGCCCACCCCGGACGAGGTGATGGCGGCGCTGCTGCCGCCCTCCTACGAGGCGACGGCCTTCATATCGGCGCAGCGGAGGACTCCGGGCGCGCCCGCCGCCGATGCCGTACGGGACACGGACACGCGCGCCCTGCGCGCGGTGCCCGCCGCCGGCCGGCCCGCGTCCCGTCGCCGGCGGCCGCGCGCCCTCACGGCCCTTCTCGCGCTCGCCGTCCTGGCCGCGGGCGGCACCCTCGCCGTGCGGTGGGCGCAGCAGCCCGACGCCCTGGAGACCTCACGCCAGGCGGCGGCGGCCGGACCGCTCGGCACCTGGCGGACCCCGCTGCTGCCGGGCGGTGACACGGCGCCGGCGTGTGCGGCCGGGCCCGGCGGCACCCTGCACTGTTCCGTGCGCGGCGTGGGGGCGGCGCGGATCGACCCGGCCACCGGGAAGGTCCTCTGGTCCCGCCCGTTGCCCGCCGAGGCGGTGGTCGAGGCCCCGGTCCCGGCCGGCGGGCGGGTCGGCACCCTCACCGGCGAGCGGTACGCGACCTTCGACGCGGCCACCGGCGCCCCGGGGTGGGGCGTGGACCTGGGCGGATTCACCGGGAGCGCCACCCCCGCCGGGGACGTGCTGCTCCTCGGCTCGCCCTCCGGCGCGGTGACCGCCCTCGACGGGGCCACCGGCGCGCGGCTCTGGCAGCGGCACCTGCGCGGGCACACGGACCCGCGCTTCGGCCCGTACGACCCGGCGACCGGGCTCGTCCACGTCCACGAGCAGTCGGCGGACGGCACGCGGACCCTGCTCAGCGCGGTCCGGGCACGGACCGGGGAGGTGGTGCACCGGCGCGCCCTCGACGGGCTGCTCCTGCCGGTGGCCACGGGGCCGGCCGGTGCGGTGATCCTGACGGCGCAGCGGCTCGACTCGCAGACAGAAGCAGTCGTCCGGTACGACCCCGCGAGCGGGGCGGCGCACCGGGTGCCGCTGCCGTTCCGGATGGGCGAGCCGCGCGTCGCCGTCCGGGGCACCACCGTCTACCTGCTGGAACGCACCGGCATGCTCGTCGCCGTCGACACGTCCGTGCCGGGCGGCCGCGAACTGTGGCAGCTGTCCACGGCGGCCGGGCCGGTGTCCGCCCCCGTCCTCGGCGAGGGCGACCGGCTGTACCTCTCGGCGGCGGACGGCCGGCTGCTCGCGGTGGACACGGCCCGCGGCGCCCTGACCGGTCAGACCGAGCCCCGCCTGCGCGACGGGCGGCTCGGCCACCGGGCCGCCGTCGCTCCGCCGGTGGTCCTCGGCGGGCGGGTCGTGGCCACCGCGCCGGACGGGTCGGTCTTCGCGGTGGACGGGGCGGAGCCGGGGCGCTGGTGAGGGGCACACCCGCCTGCCGAGGGGACGCGGGCCGGCCGGTGTGAGGCCCGGGGACGACGGCGGGGCGTGAGCCCGTCGCTCACGCCCCGCCGTCGTACGGAAGAAAGGTCTCCCGGGCCCGGTCAGCCCAGCTTGGACACGTCCCGGACCGCGCCCTTGTCCGCGCTCGTCGCCATCGCCGCGTACGCCCGCAGCGCCGCCGACACCTTGCGCTGCCGGTTCTTCGGCGCGTACACGCCGCCGAGCGCCTCGCGGCGGGCCGCCAGGGTCTCGTCGTCCACGAGCAGTTCGATCGAGCGGTTCGGGATGTCGATGCGGATGCGGTCGCCGTCCTCCACCAGGGCGATGGTGCCGCCCGAGGCCGCCTCCGGGGAGGCGTGGCCGATGGACAGGCCCGACGTGCCGCCGGAGAAGCGGCCGTCCGTCACGAGCGCGCAGGTCTTGCCGAGGCCGCGGCCCTTGAGGAAGGAGGTCGGGTAGAGCATCTCCTGCATGCCGGGGCCGCCCTTGGGGCCCTCGTACCGGATGACGACCACGTCGCCGTCCTTGACCTGCTTGTTGAGGATCTTCTCGACGGCCTCGTCCTGCGACTCGCAGACGACCGCCGGGCCCTCGAAGGTCCAGATCGACTCGTCCACGCCGGCCGTCTTCACGACGCAGCCGTCGGCGGCGAGGTTGCCGTGCAGGACGGCGAGGCCGCCGTCCTTGGAGTAGGCGTGGGTCACGTCGCGGATGCAGCCGTTCGCCGCGTCCACGTCCAGCGACTCCCAGCGCTCGGACTGGGAGAAGGCGGTCGCCGAGCGGACGCAGCCGGGGGCCGCGTGCCACAGCTCGACGGCCTCCTCGGACGGCGAGCCGCCGCGCACGTCCCAGGTCTCCAGCCACTGCTTGATGGAGGGCGCGTGGACGGCGTGCACGTCCTCGTTCAGGAGACCGCCGCGGTACAACTCGCCCAGGATCGCGGGGATGCCGCCGGCCCGGTGCACGTCCTCCATGTAGTACGTGCGGTCCTTGGCGACGTTGGGGGCGACCTTGGCCAGGCAGGGGACGCGGCGCGAGACCTCGTCCATGTCCGGCAGGCCGTAGTCCAGCTCGGCCTCCTGGGCGGCGGCGAGCAGGTGCAGGATCGTGTTGGTCGAGCCGCCCATGGCGATGTCGAGGGCCATGGCGTTCTCGAAGGCCGCGCGGGTCGCGATCGAGCGGGGCAGGACCGAGTCGTCGTCCTGCTCGTAGTAGCGGCGGGTGATGTCGACGACGGTGCGGGCGGCGTTCTCGTACAGCGCCTTGCGGGCGGTGTGGGTGGCCAGCAGCGAACCGTTGCCGGGGAGGGAGAGGCCGATCGCCTCGGTGAGGCAGTTCATCGAGTTGGCGGTGAACATGCCGGAACAGGACCCGCAGGTCGGACAGGCGTTCTCCTCGATGCGGAGCATGTCCTCGTCGGAGATCTTCGGGTTCACCGCGTCGGCCATCGCGTCGACCAGGTCGAGCGTGCGGACCGTGCCGTCGACCAGGGTGGCGCGGCCGGACTCCATCGGGCCGCCGGAGACGAAGACCGTCGGGATGTTGAGCCGCAGGGCGGCCATCAGCATGCCCGGGGTGATCTTGTCGCAGTTGGAGATGCAGATCAGGGCGTCGGCGCAGTGGGCCTCGACCATGTACTCCACGCTGTCCGCGATCAGGTCGCGGGAGGGCAGGGAGTAGAGCATGCCGCCGTGGCCCATGGCGATGCCGTCGTCCACGGCGATCGTGTTGAACTCGCGCGGGATGGCACCGGCGGCCGTGATGGCCTCGGAGACGATCCGGCCGACCGGCTGGAGGTGGGTGTGGCCGGGGACGAACTCCGTGAAGGAGTTGGCGACCGCGACGATCGGCTTACGGCCGATGTCCGCGCCCGGTACACCGGAGGCGCGCATAAGGGCGCGGGCGCCCGCCATGTTGCGGCCGTGGGTGACAGTGCGGGACCTCAGCTGGGGCATCGTCGCTCGCTCCTCGTGACGGGTGTGCTTGCTGTCGAGCGTACGCCGCCGCTCCAAGATCTGGACATGCTGTCCGCATCGCGGACGGGGTGTTCAGTCCTCGGTCCGGCTCCGGTCGGGGTTCGGCCGGCCCGTCAGGCGCGGGGCGCCCCGGAGGGCGGCGCCGTTGTGGACGGGCGGGCACCGCCGGACGGTCGTGCGGAGGCCGAGGGGCGCGTGAGGCCCGTGGGGTGGCCGGCGGCCGGGGAGGCGAGGTGGAGGCGGGTGAAGGCGAGGGCCTCCGCGAGATCGGCCTCGCGTTCGGCGGCGGACATCGCCCGCCGGGTGTTGACCTCGATGACGACGTGCCCGTCGAAGCCGGTGCGGGCGAGGCGCTCCAGGACTTCGGCGCAGGGCTGGGTGCCGCGGCCCGGCACCAGGTGCTCGTCCTTGGCCGAGCCGCGCCCGTCGGCGAGGTGGACGTGTCCCAGGCGGTTGCCCATGCGGTCGATCATCGCGAGGGCGTCCGTGCGGGCGGTCGCCGTGTGCGAGAGGTCGACGGTGAAGTGCCGGTAGTCGTCCTTGGTGACGTCCCACTCGGGGGCGTACGCGAGCATCTCGCGGTCCTTGTACCGCCACGGGTACATGTTCTCGACGGCGAACCGCACGTCGGTCTCGTCCGCCATCCGCCAGATGCCGCTCACGAAGTCCCGGGCGTACTGGCGCTGCCAGCGGAACGGGGGGTGCACGACGACCGTCGAGGCGCCGAGCTTCTCGGCCGCGGCCTGCGCGCGCCGGAGCTTGACCCACGGGTCGGTGGACCAGACGCGCTGCGTGATGAGCAGGCAGGGGGCGTGGACGGCGAGGATCGGGACCTGGTGGTAGTCGGACAGGCGGCGCAGGGCCTCGATGTCCTGGCTGACGGGGTCGGTCCACACCATGACCTCGACGCCGTCGTAGCCGAGGCGCGCCGCGATCTCGAAGGCCGTCGCCGTCGACTCCGGATAGACCGAGGCCGTCGACAGGGCGACCTTCGCATCCGGGACGCGCACCACTGGTTCTGCCACGGAGAACAGCGTACGGGGCGGTAGGGGGCGCCGGGGGGTGGTTCCGGTCACGTGGGGGGCGGGGTGGTTCCGGTCACACGGGTGGGGCCCGGGGGCGGGGACGGCCCCCGGGCCCCCGGGTCCGGCTCACACCGGCAGGTGGTCCAGGCGGCGCAGGATGACGCCCTCGCGCAGCGCCCAGGGGCAGATCTCCAGCCGCTCGACGTCCAGGAGGTCCATCGCGCCCTCGGCGACCAGGGCGCCGGCGAGGAGCTGGGCGGCGCGGCCCTCGGAGACGCCGGGGAGGGCTGCGCGCTCGGGGACGGTCATCGCGGCGAGGCGGGGGACCCACTCCTGCAGGGACGCGCGGGTGAGGACCCGCTGCACGTAGAGGCCCTCGCCGGAGCCCGGGGCGCCCGCGATCCTGGCGAGCTGCTTGAAGGTCTTGGAGGTGGCCACCACGTGGTCCGGCGGGCCGAAGCGGCTGACCACGCCCACCCTGCGGGCGATCTGGGCGCGCACGTGGCGGCGCAGCGCCTTCACGTCCTCCGCTCCGGCCGGGTCGCCCGGCAGCCATCCGGCGGTGAGGCGGCCCGCGCCCAGCGGGAGGGAGACGGCCGCGTCGGGGTCCTCGTCGATGCCGTACGCGACCTCCAGGGAACCGCCGCCGATGTCCAGGAGGAGCAGTTTCCCGGCGGACCAGCCGGCCCAGCGGCGGGCGGCCAGGAAGGTCAGACGGGCCTCCTCCTCGCCGGTGAGGACCTGCAGGTCGACGCCGGTCTCGTCCTTGACCCGGGCCAGGACGGCGTCGGCGTTGGTGGCCTCGCGCACGGCGGACGTGGCGAACGGCAGGATTTCCTCGCAGCCCTTGTCCTCGGCGGCCTGGAGCGCCTCCCGGACGGTGGCGGTGAGCCGCTCGACGCCGCCGGGGGTGATGGCGCCCCGCGCGTCCAGGAGCTCCGCGAGCCGCAGCTCCGCCTTCTGGGAGTGGGCGGGCAGCGGGCGGGCCCCGGGGTGGGCGTCCACCACCAGGAAGTGCACCGTGTTCGAACCGACGTCGAGGACTCCGAGTCTCATGGCGGAAACGCTACTGCGCGCGCCCGCATACGCTTGGCGGTGTGCCAAAGACGAAAAAGGCGAAGCCGGGCAAAGCCAGGAACAGCGGCAAGGGCGACGGCAGGAACGGCGGCGAGGGCGGGAACGTGGAGCCGGACGAGAAGGGCCTGGACTTCCCCCGGGCGTGGGTCGAGTTCCCCGACCCCGCCGACGAGGAGCAGGTCTTCCGCTGTGACCTGACCTGGCTGACCTCGCGCTGGACGTGCGTCTTCGGCAGCGGCTGCCAGGGCATCCAGGCGGGGCGCGCCGCCGACGGCTGCTGCACCCTGGGCGCGCACTTCTCCGACGAGGACGACGAGAAGCGGGTGGCCTCGCACGTGGCCCGGCTCACGCCGGAGCTGTGGGAGTTCCACGCCGTCGGTAAGGAGACGGGCTGGGTGCAGCTCGACGAGGACGGCGACCGCCAGACCCGCCGCTGGCAGGGCTCCTGCATCTTCCAGAACCGTCCCGGTTTCGCGGGCGGCGCGGGCTGCTCGCTGCACATCCTGGCGCTGAAGGAGGGCCGCGAGCCCCTGGAGACCAAGCCGGACGTGTGCTGGCAGCTGCCGGTGCGCCGGACGTACGACTGGATCGACCGGCCGGACGACACCCGGGTCCTCCAGGTGTCCATCGGCGAGTACGACCGCAGGGGCTGGGGGCCGGGCGGCCACGACCTGCACTGGTGGTGCACCTCGGCCACGTCGGCGCACGGGGCCGGGGAGCCCGTGTACGTCACGTACCGGCCGGAGCTCACCGAGATGATGGGCCCGGAGGCGTACAAGGTGCTGGCCGGGCTGTGCGAGGCCCGGCTCGCCTCGCAGCTGCCGCTGGTGGCCCCGCACCCGGCGGACCCGCGCCCCGCCCCGTAGGCCCGCGCCGGCCCCCCTGCTCCCGCCGGCCCGCGTCTCAGGTGTCTCAGGCTTCTCGGGCGTCCCGGGCTTCTCAGGGGGAGGACGGCGGGGGCGTCTCCTCGGTGGCCGGCGGGGTCGTGGCCGGTTCGGTGGTGGCGGGGGGCGGTTCCTCCGTCGTCGGGGGCGGGGTGGTCGGGTCCGTGGTGGCCGGCGGCGGGGTGGTGGCGGGCGGTTCGCTCGTCGCCGGCGGCGGGTCGGTCGGCGTCCCGGTGGCCGGGGGCTCGGTGGGCGGTGTCGTCGGGTCGGTGGTG
The DNA here is from genome assembly GCF_040302405.1 of Streptomyces sp. NPDC126503. Taxonomy (NCBI): domain Bacteria; kingdom Bacillati; phylum Actinomycetota; class Actinomycetes; order Kitasatosporales; family Streptomycetaceae; genus Streptomyces; species Streptomyces sp. NPDC126503. The sequence goes on along the minus strand of NZ_JBEORS010000002.1, from coordinate 498,180 downwards.
GCGGGCGGTGGGGACGGCGGTTCCTCCGTCGCCGGGGGGCGGGCGGTTCCCGCGACGGGCGGCGGGGGCACGGCGCGCGGCACCTCGGCCTGTCCCCGCCCGTGGATCCGTACGACCGCTCCGGAGGGATCGACACCGATCCGGGCGCTCCACGGGCCCCGAGGTTCGCGGGCGCGGTCGACGCGGACGGTGATCGTGACGCTCTCGCCGGGCCGCAGCGTGCCGGTGGCGCGGTTGACATAGAGCCAGGGGGCGTCCGTCCACAGCGACCAGTCGACGGGGGTGGCGCCGGCGGCGGTGAGCGTGAGCAGGGTCAGGTCGCCGTGGCCGCGCGCGGAGACGGTGATCCAGCCGGGGACCGGGTCGCCGGGGCGGGCCGGGGCGACGGGGCCCGGCGGGCCGCCGGGGCTGACGACCTCCACCGCGACGCCGGGGGCGCCGCCGCCGCGGGTGAAGCCGTGTTCGGGGGAGGTGTGGGAGTTGCCCGCGTTCTCGTACCGGTCGTACGAACGGCCGTCCGCGCCCGTCGGCCCCCCGTCCTCGCGCGCGCTGATCCGGGCGTCCTCCCGGCCCCGCTCGTCCGCGGCCGGGGCCCCCCGGTACGAGCTCCACAGGGCGAGGACCGGGGCGGCGACGACGGCCGCGACGACGGTCGTGGTCACGGCCCTGGCCCGCAGCCGGTCGCGGCGGGCCGCGTGGTCCTTCGGGTCCAGGGGGAAGCCGGTCGGGGAGAAACGGGGGGCGCCCGCCCGCGCGCGGGGCACGTGCAGCATCGCCATGTACGCGGCGGCCCGGGGCGCCTCGACCAGCGGCAGCTGGACGGGGGCCGGGGTGGTGGCGCCGGGCCAGGGCCCTCGGGCGCCGACCCGCTCGGCGGTCTTCCGGCAGCGGGGGCAGTCGTCGACGTGCCGGACGAGTTCGGCGCGCAGGGCGGCCGAGAGCAGGACCCGGTGGTCGCCGGTGAGCCGGGCGACGGTGGGGCAGCCGCCGGTCTCCACGACGGCGAGGGCGGCCCGGGTGCGCTCCACCTCGCAGGCGGCGGCCGCGAGGAGTTCCCGGGCGGCCGGCGGGTCGAGCGAGAGCACGGCGGCGACCTGGCGGCGGCTGAGGCCGTGCCGGACGGCGAGTTCCAGCGCCTCGCGCTGCTCGGGGGTGGTGCCGGCGGCTTCCGGCCAGGCGAGCCGGGCCAGTTCGGCGCGGCGGCGCTCGGCGGTCTCCGGCGGGACGGGCGGCGGCTCGGGCGCGGTGACGGCGGGACGCCCGGTGTGCGCGCCCTGGCGCCTGCGCCGCTGCTCGCCGAGGCTGCGCAGGCACGCCCAGCGGGCGAGGGCGTACAGCCAGGCCGTGCGGCCCTCCTCGTCGGAGGGACAGCGGGCGTGGTGGCGCTCGGCGACGGCGAGGACGTCACCGAGGACGGCGGTGGCCGTGTCGTGGTCGCAGAGCACCGAGAGGCAGTACGTGAAGAGGCCGTCGAGGGCCGCCTCGTAACGGGCCGGGGGCCGCTGGCCGAGCGTCCGCGGTCCCTGGTCCGCGGCGGCGCGGTGCGCCCGGTGTGCGCCGGGAGTGCGTGAGGGGGGATCCAGCCTGCTGCTCGTCACTGGGCGACCGTAGGCGGGAGCGGGGGCACTCTTCGTACCAATGGAACGGTTCTCACCCCTACGGGTGAAGGTATCGCCCGAAGGGGGACAGGAACGTAGTGTTCCGCTTCTGAGTGCGCCCCCTGGGGCTCGCCGGGCGGTCCCGCGTCGCCGCCGCCTGTGGACGGCCGCGGCCCGTTGTCGGTGGCGGCGGCTACGGTGTGGACCATGGCTGCCCGTACGAAAACCGCCAAGGACAGGCCGTCCTACCGCTGCACCGAGTGCGGCTGGCAGACGGCCAAGTGGCTCGGCCGCTGCCCCGAATGCCAGGCATGGGGCACGGTCGAGGAGTACGGCGCGCCCGCCGTCCGCACGACCGCGGCCGGCCGGGTCTCCACCGCCGCGCTGCCCATCGGCCAGGTCGACGGCCGGCAGGCCACCGCCCGGTCCACCGGCGTCGACGAGCTCGACCGGGTCCTCGGCGGCGGACTGGTGCCCGGTGCCGTCGTGCTGCTCGCCGGCGAGCCCGGCGTCGGCAAGTCCACGCTCCTGCTCGACGTGGCCGCCAAGGCGGCGAGCGAGGCCCACCGCACCCTGTACGTGACGGGCGAGGAGTCCGCGAGCCAGGTCCGGCTGCGCGCCGACCGGATCGGCGCGATCGACGACCACCTGTACCTGGCGGCCGAGACCGATCTCTCCGCCGTGCTCGGGCACCTGGACGCCGTGCAGCCCTCCCTGCTGGTCCTGGACTCGGTGCAGACGGTCGCGTCCCCCGAGATCGACGGCGCCCCCGGCGGCATGGCCCAGGTCCGCGAGGTCGCCGGAGCGCTCATCCGGGCGTCGAAGGAGCGGGGCATGTCCACGCTGCTCGTCGGCCACGTCACCAAGGACGGCGCCATCGCCGGCCCCCGGCTCCTGGAGCACCTGGTCGACGTCGTGCTGAGCTTCGAGGGCGACCGGCACGCCCGCCTGCGCCTGGTCCGGGGCGTGAAGAACCGGTACGGGGCGACCGACGAGGTCGGCTGCTTCGAGCTGCACGACGAGGGGATCACCGGGCTCGCCGACCCCTCGGGCCTCTTCCTGACCCGGCGCGACGTGGCCGTGCCCGGCACCTGCCTGACGGTGACCCTGGAGGGCCGCCGGCCGCTGGTCGCCGAGGTGCAGGCGCTGACCGTCGACTCGCAGATCCCCTCCCCGCGCCGCACCACCTCCGGCCTGGAGACCTCCCGCGTCTCGATGATGCTGGCGGTCCTGGAGCAGCGGGGCCGGATCAGCGCGCTCGGCAAGCGGGACATCTACAGCGCCACGGTGGGCGGGGTGCGGCTCTCCGAGCCCGCCGCCGACCTGGCCATCGCGCTCGCCCTCGCTTCGGCGGCGAGCGACACGCCGCTGCCGAAGAACCTGGTCGCGATCGGTGAGGTGGGGCTCGCGGGCGAGGTGCGCCGGGTGACGGGCGTGCAGCGCCGGCTGGCCGAGGCGCACCGGCTGGGCTTCACCCACGCGCTGGTCCCGGGCGACCCGGGCCGGGTCCCGGCGGGCATGAAGGTGACGGAGGTCGCGGACATGGGCGAGGCCCTGCGGGTCCTGCCCCGCAGCCGCCGCGCGAAGGCCACGGAGGACGCCCCGGTGGGCTGACGGCACGGCGACGGGCCGGGCGGGCCGACCGCGCCGGCGGCGGGACCGGCGGGGTGACGGCACCGGCGGCGGGCCGGCGGCCGACCGCGCCGGCGGGAGGACGGGCTCTCGCGACCGGACGGCACCGATGCGGGGGCGGAGCCGGACGGGGTGCCTCGGGGGGCCCTCCGGCCCGGCGCGCCGAGGGGCGGAGGCCTCGGTGAACCCTGCTCCCGGGGCCGTCGTGGCCCGGCGCGGCGGGGGTCCGGGACCCGTTGGCGAACCCGGCGCGGGGCGGTGTCGCTAGACTTTGCCCTGGTCTCGCCCATCCGTACGAGCCGGAGGAGTGCAGTGGCAGCCAAGGACGGGGCAGCAGCTCCTGGAAAGTCCGGCGCGGGCTCCGGCAACGAAGCGCTGATGCGCGCGGCCCTGAGCGCGGTCGCGCCCGGCACCGCCCTGCGTGACGGCCTGGAGCGGATCCTCCGCGGAAGCACCGGCGGGCTCATCGTGCTCGGCCTCGACAAGACAGTCGACTCGATGTGTACGGGCGGCTTCGTCCTGGACGTCGAGTTCACCGCGACCCGCCTGCGCGAGCTGTGCAAGCTCGACGGCGCGCTCGTCCTGGACAAGGACATCACGAAGATCCACCGGGCAGGTGTGCAGCTCGTTCCGGACGCCTCCATCCCCACCGAGGAGACCGGCACCCGCCACCGCACCGCCGACCGGGTCTCCAAGCAGTGCAACTTCCCCGTGGTCTCCGTCTCCCAATCGATGCGGCTCATCGCGCTGTACGTGAACGGCGAGCGCCGCGTCCTGGAGGAGTCGGCGGCGATCCTCTCCCGCGCCAACCAGGCCCTCGCGACCCTGGAGCGGTACAAGCTGCGGCTCGACGAGGTGGCCGGGACGCTCTCCGCCCTGGAGATCGAGGACCTCGTGACCGTCCGGGACGTGACGGCCGTCGCCCAGCGCCTGGAGATGGTCCGCCGGATCGCCACCGAGATCGCGGAGTACGTGGTCGAACTCGGCACCGACGGCCGGCTGCTCTCCCTCCAGCTGGACGAGCTGATCGCGGGCGTCGAGCCGGAGCGGGAGCTGGTGATCCGCGACTACGTGCCGGAGCCCACCGCCAAGCGGTCCCGTACGGTCGCGGAGGCGCTGACCGAGCTGGACGCGCTCTCCCACGCCGAGCTCCTCGAACTGCCCACGGTGGCACGGGCCCTCGGCTACAGCGGCTCGCCCGAGACCCTGGACTCGGCCGTCTCGCCGCGCGGTTACCGGCTCCTCGCCAAGGTGCCGCGGCTGCCGGGCGCGATCATCGAGCGGCTCGTGGAGCACTTCGGCGGTCTGCAGAAGCTGCTCGCCGCCAGCGTGGACGACCTCCAGACCGTCGACGGCGTCGGCGAGGCCCGGGCGCGCAGCGTGCGCGAGGGCCTCTCCCGGCTGGCCGAGTCCTCCATCCTGGAGCGGTACGTCTGACCGACGCGGTGGCCGGTGCGGCCGCAGCGCCACCGGTGGGCGTCCGGCCGTCAGTCCTTGGCGAGCGTGAACGAGGCGGGCAGCACCTTCGCGCCCGGCATCGTCGCCTCCACCAGGTACGTCCCCGGTCCCGCCTGACCGGCCGGGGCGGTGGCGCAGCGCGGCGCGCTCCGGTCGCGGTTCCACTCCACGGTGTGGGTGACGGTGGAGTGCGCGGGCAGGCTCAGCAGGAGCGGGTCACCGGGACGCGGGCAGTCGTCGGAGGACCAGACCTCCTCGTCCCGCGCGTCACTGATCGTCAGAACCGCGCTGCGGGGCCCGAAGTCGGCCTTGCACGCCGTGTCCGAGGTGTTGGTGGCGACCAGCTGGAAACGGGGCTTCTCCCCCGTCTCGTACGAGACCTTGACGCTGCGCAGCGTCAACTTCAGTGCGCCGGGCGGGCAGTTCGGGAGCGGGGAATCGGCCGGAACCCGCTGTCCCGCGCCGGTGCCCGCGCCGCCGTCACCGCCGGCGCCGTCGGTGTCACCGTTCTTGCCGCCGTTCCCGGTGCCGCCCTCGGCCCCGGCCGTGCCCGCGCCCGTCCCCGTACCGGTGTCCGCCCCCGTACCGCCGTCACCGCCGGCGGAGGAGCCTCCGTCCGTACCGGAGCCGGATCCAGAACCGGACCCCGAACCCGAACCCGAGTCCTCCGACTCCTCGCGTCCGCCGGGCTGTTGACTGATCGCCGGGCCCGAACCGGACGGCCCCGGAGTGATCGACGGGGCGGGCGAAGCACCGTTGGCCGAGTCGTTCGCCTTCTTCCCGCCACCCTCACCGGAGGTGACGACCCATACGGCGAGCAGGGCGAGAAGGACGATCAGGCACAGCGCGACCGCCCTCCGTCGCCAGTAGATGGTGGAGGGAAGCGGCCCGACCGGATTGCGCAAAGATCCCACGACCCGAACCTTACGAGAGATCGCGCCCAACTCCCGCCCCACCCGCCGCCGGAAGCAACAAGTTTTGCCGATGATCACATCCGTCGGGAGCGGGAACTTCCGCCCGGAGCACCGGAAATCGACGCCCCCCACTTTCGTCAGGGGTCGTTCTGGCCGTTGGCCCGGGGCGGAGCACTCAGGATTCCGGTTAGCGTCATGCACCATGGACAACCTCCTCGACCTCTCCGACCGGCTGTATCTCGACGTCGCCGACTTCGCCCACTCCACCCCGCACTGGTTCCGGTGGCTGGCGGAGGTGTGGACGGAACTGGGGCTGCTCCTCTTCGGCGCCCTGTTCCTGGCCGGCTGGTGGCGCTCCCGTGACCGGTCCGGCGAGGCCATGGCCCTCGCCCTGCTCGCCCCGCTGGCCACCGCCTTCGGGTACGTCGTGAGCGAGGGGCTGAAGTCGCTGATCGACGAGGAGCGCCCGTGCCGGGCGGTCGTGGGCGCGCCCGCGCCGCTCGTCGACTGCCCGGTGTACGGCGACTGGTCCTTCCCCAGCAACCACTCGGCCATCGCGGGCGCCGCCGCGCTCGCCCTCGCCCTCTCCTGGCGCGGCATGGCCTGGCTGACCGTGCCGATGGCGCTGCTCATGGCCTTCTCGCGGGTCTTCGTCGGCGTCCACTACCCGCACGACGTGACCGCCGGCCTGCTGCTCGGGGCGCTCGTCGCGGTCCTCTTCATGAAGGCGGCCCGGCGCCCGACGCGCTCCCTGGTCGACACGGCACGGTCCAGCCGGAACGCGGCGGTGGTGTGGTGTGCCGGGCGCGGGCCCGTGGCCCCGGCGCACGCCGCCGCCTACTCCGCGCGCTCCGAGCGCCGCCCCCGCGCGCGCCACGGCGCGCACTGATCGCGCGCCGGTCGTGCCAGGATCGGGGGTGACATGACTTCCTTCGATGCCCCCACCGTCCCCACCGCCTCCGGCGCCCCCTCCGGCCCGGCCGGCTCCCCGTCCCCCGCCGCCCCGGTGGTGGACGGGACCGCCGGGCCCGAGGTCGTCCCCGCCGAGCTGCACGGTCCCGTCCTCGCCTGGTTCGACCGGCACGCCCGCGACCTGCCCTGGCGCCGCCCCGAGGCCGGCGCCTGGGGCGTGATGGTCAGCGAGTTCATGCTCCAGCAGACCCCGGTGGTCCGGGTCCTCCCGGTGTACGAGCAGTGGCTCGCCCGCTGGCCCCGCCCCGCCGACCTGGCGGCCGAGGCCCCCGGCGAGGCGGTCCGCGCCTGGGGCAGGCTCGGCTACCCGCGCCGTGCGCTGCGGCTGCACGCGGCGGCCGTGGCCATAACGGAACGGCACGGCGGCGACGTACCGAGCGATCACGCCCAGCTCCTCGCGCTGCCGGGCATCGGCGAGTACACGGCGGCGGCCGTGGCCTCCTTCGCGTACGGGCAGCGCCACCCGGTCCTCGACACCAATGTGCGCAGGGTCTTCGCTCGCGCGGCGACCGGCGTCCAGTACCCCCCGAACGCCACCACGGCCGCCGAGCGGCGGCTCGCCCGCGCGCTGCTGCCCGAGGACGAGCCCACCGCGGCCCGCTGGGCCGCGGCCTCCATGGAGCTGGGCGCCCTGGTGTGCACGGCGAAGAACGAGGACTGCGGGCGCTGCCCGATCGCCGCGCGGTGCGTGTGGCGGCTCGCGGGGAAGCCTGCGCACGACGGGCCGCCGCGCCGCGGCCAGACGTACGCGGGCACCGACCGCCAGGTGCGCGGACGGCTCCTCGCCGTCCTGCGGGAGAGCCGGGAGCCGGTCGCGCAGGCGGCCCTGGACCGGGTCTGGGACGAGCCGGTCCAGCGGGCCCGGGCACTGGACGGCCTGGTCGCGGACGGCCTGGTCGAGCCCCTGGACGACGGCCGGTACCGCCTGCCGCTCTCCTGAGGGACCCGGGCGGCCTCTGCGGCTTCCGGAAGGGCCCCCGCGTCCACGGCTCCCCGGGGGCCGGGGCGCCCCGGCTCTCCGGAGGGGCCCGGTCCACTCTGCCGCGCCCTCCCCCGGCTGTTACACAACCGATGGGTAGCCGTGCGTCCACCGACGGCTGCCCCGCACAGCCCCGTGACAACTCCTCCGTAGCGTCGTCGCCGACACGAGGGAACAAGCAGGTCACGGGGATCGGAGGCGGTTCGGATGAGGCACGGCGAGGTGCTCGACTTCGAGGAGTACGTACGCACGCGGCAGGACGCGCTGCTGCGCAGCGCCCGCCGTCTCGTCCCGGACCCGGTCGACGCCCAGGACCTGCTCCAGACGGCGCTGGCCCGCACGTACGGCCGCTGGGACGGCATCGCCGACAAGTCCCTCGCCGACGCCTACCTGCGCCGGGTGATGATCAACACCCGGACCGAGTGGTGGCGCGCGCGCAAGCTGGAGGAGGTCCCCACCGAGCAGCTGCCCGACGGCAGCGTGGACGACCCGACCGAGCAGCACGCCGACCGCGCCCTGCTGATGGACGTCCTGAAGGTCCTCGCGCCCAAGCAGCGGAGCGTCGTCGTGCTGCGCCACTGGGAGCAGATGAGCACGGAGGAGACGGCGGCGGCGCTCGGCATGTCGACCGGTACCGTGAAGTCGACGCTCCACCGGGCGCTCGCGCGGCTCCGCCAGGAGCTGGAGCGCCGTGACCTGGACGCCCGCGCGCCGGGCGGGACCGGGGAGCGGACGAGGACCGTACGGGGTGACGAAGGAGGGCGGGAGCGGTGCGCGGCCTAGACGGCGAAGCCGGCGGCAGAACCGGCGGCGGACGCGTCGGTGACGGGCCCGGCGACGGCGGACACGGCCGGGGCTGCGCTTCCGGCGGGGGCTCCGGATCCGGCGGCGGGGAAGCGGTGCGCGGGGCGGGCGGTGGTGACCGGTACGGGACCGGTGGCCGCCGCCGTCGGCGTACGGTGCGGGCGGCGGGCCTCACGGCGGTGGCCGGGCTCGTCGCCGCCGGCCTTTCCCTGGCCGCCTGCTCCACCGGCGGCACCGGCTCGCGCGACGAGGGCGCGGCCCGTTCCGACGAGGGCGCCACGGCCGCGTCGCCGCCCTCCCCCGCGGCGAGCGACGGTCCCGGACCGGCCGAGCGGGTGGACCCGATCACCCTGCTCAAGAGCGACCCGAAGATCGGCGAGCGGCTGAAGGCGGACCTGAAGCCGTGTGTCGCGGACGCCTACCCGGTGGACGCCTCCTACGGCAATCTGACCGGCTCCGCCGCCCCGGACGTCGTCGTCAACGTGATGACCTGCGGGGACGCCGTCGGCATCGGCACGTACGTGTACCGGAAGCAGAGCGACCGGTACGAGAACGTGTTCATGGCCGAGGACGCGGCGGTCTACGCGACGATCGACCGGGGTGACCTGATCGTCACGAAGCAGGTGTACGCGAAGGGCGATCCGGTCGCCTACCCGTCGGGCGAGGACGTGATCACGTACCGCTGGACGGGAAACAGGTTCACGCAGCACGACTGGGTGCACAACGACTACAGCCGGGCCCTGGGCGACGGCGTCGAGCCCGAGCCGGCCGAGCCCGGGACGGGCTGAGCCGGACCCCCGGACCCCGCCCGCCTTTCCCGTTCCCCCCGCAACGGGCCCCGCCAGGGCCGCCCCTCCCCCGTTCGAGAGACCTTCGAAGGACACGCACGATGGCCGAAACCCACGTCCTCTTCGTCGAGGACGACGACGTCATCCGCGAGGCCACCCAGCTGGCCCTGGAGCGGGACGGCTTCCGGGTCACGGCCATGCCGGACGGCCTCTCCGGCCTTGACGCCTTTCGGGCCCACCGCCCGGACATCGCCCTGCTCGACGTGATGCTGCCGGGCATGGACGGCGTGAGCCTCTGCCGCCGCATCCGTGACGAGTCGACCGTCCCGGTGATCATGCTCTCCGCCCGCGCCGACTCGATCGACGTCGTGCTCGGCCTGGAGGCGGGGGCCGACGACTACGTCACCAAGCCCTTCGACGGGTCCGTGCTGATGGCCCGCATCCGGGCCGTACTGCGCCGTTTCGGCCACGCGGGCGGCCCCGCGGGCGCCGAGCGCGAGGACGCTGCGGCGGACGGCGGCGGCCTGCTGGTCTTCGGGGACCTGGAGGTCGACACCGAGGGCATGGAGGTCCGCAGGGGCGGGGCGCCGGTGGCGCTCACGCCGACCGAGATGCGCCTGCTCCTGGAGTTCTCCTCGGCCCCCGGCACCGTCCTGTCCCGGGACAAGCTCCTGGAGCGGGTGTGGGACTACGGCTGGGGCGGCGACACCCGCGTCGTGGACGTCCACGTGCAGCGGCTGCGCGCCAAGATCGGCCAGGACCGTATCGAGACGGTCCGCGGCTTCGGCTACAAGCTCAGGGGCTGACGGGCCGGTGGGACGGTTCCGCCTCCGTACCGGCGTCCGCTGGAAGATCGCCTTCGCCATCTCGGCCGTCAGCGCGCTCATCGCGGTCACGTTGAGCGTGGTCGTGCACAACGCCGCCCGCATCTCGATGCTGGACAACGCGCGCGAGGTGCAGATGGAGCGGCTGCTCTTCGCCCAGCGGATGTACGAGACGTCCAAGCCGAAGGAGCCCCGCTTCGGCACCAAGATCAACGACCCGGCGCTGCCGCCGCAGCTCGACCAGCTGATGCGGGACCGGCGGCGCGGCACGTTCGTGCAGGAGCACCGGCACGGCGGACCGCCCGACGTGTGGGCCGCCGTGCCCCTGGCCAACGGTGACGTGCTCTCGCTGCACATCCCCTTCGCGGACCGCAGCGCTCGGATCATGGCGGATCTGGACCGGGCGCTCGTCATCGGGTCGGTGACGGTCGTCCTCGGCGGTTGCGCGGGCGGCATCCTCATCGGCGCCCAGCTCTCGCGGCGGCTGCGGAAGGCGGCCGCCGCCGCCGGGCGGGTCGCCCAGGGCAACACCGACGTGCGGGTGCGGGAGGCCGTGGGCGGGGTCGTGCGGGACGAGACCGACGACCTGGCCTGGGCGATCGACGCGCTCACCGACGCCCTGCACGAGCGGATCGAGGCCGAGCGGCGGGTGACGGCGGACATCGCGCACGAGCTGCGGACCCCGGTGACCGGGCTGCTCACAGCGGCCGAGCTGCTGCCGCCGGGCCGGCCGTCGGAGCTCGTACGGGACCGGGCGCAGGCCATGCGGACGCTGGTCGAGGACGTGCTGGAGGTGGCCCGGCTCGACGGGGCCTCGGAGCGGGCCGAGCTCCAGGAGATCGCCCTCGGGGAGTTCGTGGAGCGGCGGGTGCGGACACTGGATCCGGCGGTCGTCGTGCGGGTCGTCCACGAGTCGTGGGTGAACACCGATCCGCGTCGCCTGGAGCGGATCCTCGGCAATCTGCTGGCCAACGCGGCCCGGCACGGGAAGCCGCCGGTGGAGGTCACCGTCGAGGGCCGGGTGGTACGGGTCCGCGACCACGGGCCCGGGTTCCCCGAGGCGCTCCTGAAGGAGGGCCCGAGCCGCTTCCGTACGGGGGCGAGCGACCGCGCCGGACGCGGACACGGCCTGGGCCTGACCATCGCCGCCGGTCAGGCGCGGGTCCTCGGCGCCCGGCTGACCTTCCGGAACGTGGCGGCGGAGGGGGCGCCCGAGGGTGTGGGCGGGGCCATCGCGGTGCTGTGGCTGCCGGACCACGCCCCGACGAACACGGGGAGCTTCCCGGTGCTGCGGCTCCCGGACTGAGGCGCGGGCGGGGGACGTGGAGTGGTGGTGGTACGGCCGGGCGGCCGGTTCACGACCTGCGTCGGCGGGGGCCGGAGTGGCTGGTGGTGAAGGCGGGGCGGCCGGGCGGCCGGAGCGGGTCAG